>JADJDU010000006.1 GCA_016702505.1 Microthrixaceae bacterium | reverse complement strand
TGAACTGGTCGAGATCGACGTAGCAGACGCCATAGCCGCCCGACGCCCCCGTGGAGCTGGCTCACCCCGATCGAAGAACTGGGCTCGGTTGGCCAGGCCGGTCAGAGAGGGTCGTGGTGGGCAGAAGCGCAACTGCGCCAGCGAGTCGACGCTCCAAGCCACCATCGCTTGTTTTCGGGACGCCGGGCCAAGGCCCGGCGTGGATCTTCCATGGCCTCTTCGACCGGGCACTGGACGATGAGGGCAGGCAGTTCGGGCGGGGTCCGGCACCGGCACCACGACCACTACGCCGGCTCCGAGGCGCTCAGCCATCGTGCGCTGCGGCTCGGGCAAGACGCCAGGCACGGCCCATGCCGGTTTGCCGGTGATGATCGCCCGAGTCCACGGGTCGGCCTGGGGCATCGCTTCAGCCACACCCAACCCGGGATCTGGTATCGAGGTCGTCTCATGTCCTGGGTTGGAGCCCATGACCGGGAACCGATGCAGTTCGTCGCCCCAGGGCCAGACGAGCTCCGCGGTCAGAGGCCCCACAATCTGGCGGGATCCGTCGACCCCGAACGTGACGCCCATCGCCCCGTCGGTGCTGCTCGAGAGCCCCCGGGCGAACCCATCCACCGCCTTTGGGAAGTCGGATCCCGACGCCAACCCGCTACAGAACCGCCAGTGGGTGTCTTCCATCTGGTGGTCCCTGATCGTCACCGCCAGCACCGAGCCTGGGCCTTCGGGAGGGTCGGGCAGGTCCATCTGGCGAGGGTTCAGCTCCATGGGTCGCCACTCGCCGGCCGCGGTGCGGATTCGCATGAGGCCAGGGCCGGCCGAGCTCCCGCGCTTTCTTTCGGCACCGGTCGTGCCGCCGGCGCCACCCGTGACAGGTCGTCGGGATGAACGAAGTCCAGGGCAGCGCCCGCCAATCCCGGGCCAGGTGTGTAACTGCAGGTCCATGGCGCATCAGTTCGAGTAGGAGATGGTCGGATCCGAACGGAAGACGACCGTCGCCCGATTCCCTGCTCGACGAGGGCGTCCAACCATGCGGGAACGGGCCGCGCCATCCTGTCACCGACCTCCTCCATACTCGCAACGTTAGAGCCGATGGGCTGCCGGCCCGAGCAGCGGGCGGTCAGACCGTCTCGATGTGTCGCACCGATCACCCGGAGGGCGCTGGTTTCACGCCCGGTTCTCTACGCCGAGCCACCTTCGGGCGTTGCGCGGTTGTCCCGGAAGGCTCCCGGGGTGGTGTCGGTCCAGCCTTGAAAGGCGCGCCGGAAGCTGCTGGAGTCCGAGTAGCCCAGACGCCGAGCAACCTGTTCGATCGACAGGGAGGTGCTGGTGAGCAGCCTGATGGCCTCGGCTCGCCGCGCCGAGTCGACAAGCTGGTGGAAGCTGGTGGCGCGCTCGGCCAGGCGGCGCTTGAGCGTCCGGCTCGACAGGTGAAGCTGGTCGGCCACCTCGGCAAGGCTGGGGTAGCCGTGTTCCGCGGCCTGGAGCGCAGCCCGCACCTGGCCCACCACGTCATCTGAGATCCCCAGCTCGTCGACCTCGCGGCGGATCTGTTCCTCCACCATCTTGGCGTTGGCAGGATCAGCGGTCTCAGACCGACGGTCCAGCAGGGCCGCATCGAAGCGAACCTCGTTTGCTCCCTGGTCGAAACGCACGGTCGGCAGGCGGTCCTTGAACCGCTGGTAGTAGGACGGCTCGGGGTAGTCGAACCACAGCTCGACGTCGTCGAGGCCCAAGTGGTACTGGGTCACCGATCCGCCTATGCGAGCCACCTTCACCAGAAAGAGGTCGAACAGGACCTGTCGAAGGTCTCCCAACGGGACCGTCTCGACCACCGACACCACAGCCACGTCGTCGTCCACCCGTAGTTCTGCCGACAGCACCGGGACCCGCAGTTGGAGATAGTCGGTACCGAACCGGATCGCCTCTCGAAACGTCGGAGATGTGAGCATGCCGAACCCCATGAGACCGTGGGACATGAGGCTGCTGCTCAGGCCGATCTCATAGCCGATACCGGGCTCACCGGTGAGGGCCATGGCCCGCTCCAACATGGCGGCGATGTCTATGACCGAAACGCGGGCGCTGGGATCGTCGAGCCGCTGGGCTGAGATGCCGGCCGCATCTAGGAGCTGATCGGCCTTGACGCCGTGAACAGCGGCCGCGTCCAGCAACATCACCGCGTAGCTCGCGGGCACCATCGGGCGGTCCAGATCTTCGATTCGCATCGTCTAGACGCCTCAGTCCTTTGCTGGCCCCCCGATGACCCCGGACGTGGCCCGCTGCGCACTGGCACTAGGCCGCCCCTCCACAGATAGTTAGCACACCAGCCCGTCGCGTGACCTGCGACACGTGCACTCCAGAAGGGGATGACCTTGACCAAGCACCAGGTGCCGGCAACCGAGGGCGGCAGCGACCGTCGAAGCTTCCTACGAGCCGTCGGAGGAGCCGCTGCGGTGGCGTCTCTGGGCGGGTTCGGGAGCCTGGCGTTGGGGGCTGCCCCCGCAGCGGCGGCCTCGAACGGGTTCGGTCTGACCATCACCGATCACGCCGTGTTCGGTGGACGGATGAACTACTACCGCTTCGCCACCAACCAGATCGGCTGGCAGCCGGCCGTGAACGTGCTGCTCCTCGACGACTACTACCGATGAGCTGGCGCCGGTACCCGGTGATTACCTGTTCCACGGCGGTTCCGGCGACTTGTTCCTTCGATATGAACGACGACATCTACGGCTCATCGCCGGCAAGCGCCTGATCTGGTAATGCCCGATGGCGGTAAGGCCGGCTGGTACTCGAACCCGGTCCTCTCCTTGGCTGGCCCCCGCAACTGGGAGTCCTTCCACATCAACCAGCTCATCCCCTGGATCGACGCCAACTTCCGCACCTACGCCGAGTACAACGGGCGCGCCGTATCTGGGTTCTCGATGGGCGGTTTCGGGGCCCTCAAGTACGCCGCCAAGTACTACGGCCACTTCGCGTCGGTGAGCAGCCATTCAGGACCGGCCAGCCTGGTGCCGGGACGGCGGGTGGTGGTCCACTGGGCCAACACCAGCTCGGCTGCAGTGGAGCTGGCCGGAGGCACGATCTGGCGCCCGTTTGAACGAGGCCCGGTCACTGCCGACAACCTGTGCCAACGGGTACCGAGCTACGACAACAAGCGGGTGTTCAGCGGTCTGCGGGCTCGGTGAGGACGTGAACGAGACACCGGTGCGGGCTGGCCAGCGTGAGTTCCGGGTCTGCTCCACCAGGCCGGCATACCTCACGAGTGCATGAGTTTCCCGGGAACGCACTTCGTGCGCCGCGAGATGCCCAGCGAGAGAGCCGACGGAGTGATCGCCCGCCTACGGAAGGCTTGAGCTCACCAGGGTCGAACTTGGGTGCGGGCCCCGTACCGACGGACGCTCCGTTGTGCCGATCGAGCTACTGGCGGGCGCGGAGCAGGTCGCGGATCTCGGTCAACAGCACCGCTTCTGGGGTCGGTTCGTCGGCTTCGACTTTCCTTGGCTCCGACGGGCAGCCAACACCTGCATCGGCTTCACGATCAGGAAGAACACCACCGCTGCGATCAGCACGAAGCTGATCACCGGATCGATCACGATGCCGTAGCTGAAGGTGCCGCTATTGAGGGTGAAGGGCCATGTCGCCAGTCGGTGCTCACGATCATGCCGGACCAGCGGCGTCAAGATGCCTCTTGGACAGGGCCTTGACGATGGCTGAACGCACCGCCGATGACCACCGCCACTGCCGGATCCACGACGTTGCCCCGCGAGAACTCTTTGAATTCTTGATCACAATGAGACCTTCTAATCAGAAAACTCCGCCCTGAGCGTCGATGGGACCGTGGGTACGCCACGCTCAGATCGCACAGGCGATCACGAGCGTAGCTGATCGCCCGCCGACGAAGATTGATGTCTCCCGCATCGGTTCAGCAGTGGCAGGGTAACGGGTCCCCGGTACCAAGCCTGGAAGTTGGGCCGCTGGATGAGGGGAGGTTGATCTGGTGGATGCGAGCCGCCTCGGTGGGACCGGGTCACGCCGTCCACGTTCTGGGGAGGACGAGGCCATCGACTTCTGCGTGGTCGCATCGCGGATGCTGATCCCCAATCGGGGGGTGGTCGACATCAGCGTGTATCGTGGTGCACGTGACCCGGACGAACATCGAGCTCGATGATGAGCTGGTCGAGTTGGCGATGCGCCGCTACCGCTTGACCTGGCGAGCAGCCGTCCAACTGGCGCTGGAGAAGCTGGGGTGAGCCCATGACGCGGTCGGAGGTGCTCGCCATGCAAGGCACCGGTTCGATCTGACCAACGACGGAGTCGAAGCCCTCAGCGATGCCGATCCGGCCCACGCCGGGTGAGCGGCCGGTCATCTCGTGGTCGAGGTGGTTGACGAGGCCGTGGTGGTGGATACCTCGGCGTGGATCGAGTTCCTCAAGTCCACCGGCTCGGCCGTGCATCGCCGCCTGGTCGAGGCCGTCGAATCCGAGACCACCATCGTGGTGCCAGAAGTGGTGCGCATGGAGTTGTTGATCGGCGGCACCTCAGCAGGACCTCGCCCGCCGGCTCAGGCTTGGTCCGCCTGGTTGTGGGGCCGCAGAGGCGTTGGAGGTTGGCGACGATGGTGGGGCCGCCGGGCGTAAGGCCGATGTGGTCGTATTGAGGAAGGTCCGGGCCCGACAACCGAAGATGACTGCACTCTGGGTTGAGCCTGCCGATGACCCAGTTTCGGGCGTTTGGGTCGGGGTGCGGCGGCGTGGGTTGGCATCGATTGGTCGGCGGTTGCGTCGACCAGCAGCAACGAAACGAACGCCTGAGGCAAGAGTCGGGCTACGACGTGGTCGTTGATGGGGGTGCCGTCGGTCAGGGGTGGTGGCGTCTCCTGAACGTGGATCACCACCTCGACGTCGACGTTGCTGCCGCCGTTGGTAGTGATCCTCGGCCAGTGGGTCGGCGTTGTTGGGGCAGTGACGCGCCTGCGGGCGCGGCGGACCGGGTGACGCGGGCGTTCATCACCGTACACGGCTCCGGCGGTTGCGGGGGCGAGACGGGCGGTATGGTCACCATCCCTGGTCCTGGCTGGTACGCCGGGACACGCTTCTGTTCTTCGTGCCGACGGCGGGGATGGTCCCGGGGTTCGTTGCGTTGGGACCACGCCGCGATCGCAGCCCCTGGAGCCGCCCAGCCGGGTTGGGACCGCCAGATGCAACAGACGTCAACGTTGGATTCGGCGAGGTGAGGGACCAGCACCCTGGCTTTGGGCGTAAGAGACATCACCATTAGCCATCGCCTCAGCCAACGCCGGGTAGGTGCGTAGGGGCTCGGGCCACCTGGACCTGGGTGGGCCGTGCACACCTCGATGTCACACACCTCGGCCAGCCACGCCGCACACGAAGGCACCCCAACGGGCCCACAACCCTCGGGCATCGAGCTCACCCACCAACACCAACAGTTCTGAAGGTGCCCGCCGACAACCGCCCAGCCAGATCGATGAGATCGGCCTCCAACCGCTCTGCTGGCACATCGGCCAGCTTCGGTGGTGAACCGTTGGTCGTGTTGTTCTCCGTGTTAGCTACGCCATGCTCGGTCGAGCTCCGCTCGACCAGCGTAAGAAGGCGGAGTGACAACGAAGCCACGAGCGAACCCGGAAACGAAGCTGACAGCGAAGCCGGCTCGAACCCCTGGCCGAGCCACCTCCGTGCCTCCGCCCACGCTGGCGCTTCCGCGGGCGTTGCGTTCAGGTCCGCCAATATCGGTGACGAAGGCGCCGACGCCGGACTCGGTGCGGGCTACCGCGGTGACCGATTCCGGGGTGGGGGCTGCATCGTGCCGACATCCTCGACGACTTCCGGTACTGCAGTCTCGAGCCCTACCCGGCTGCCCAGGGGTTGGTGATGGAATTGATCAACGTCGGAACCGGCACCGCCCGGGCGTGGCGGGACGCCCGGGAGCGACCTCGCATCGCCCCTGAGGTGCTCGACCACTGGGATGACCTGGTCGAACTGGTGGGCCACGACCGCGCCATCTAGACGTCGGCTTGGACGTTGGGGGGGTTGAAGGGTGACCGAGCGGGTCGTGGATCGCCCATCTGGAACTGTGAGCGGTGAGCGTGAAGGTGTGGGCACTCGAGCAATTGAAGGGCAGGGATGCCGCCAAGATGGCCGAGTACTGCCGTTGTAGACCCCGGGTCCGTCGATGGAGATCGTGACCTTCACGGTGTTCTGTGTGGTCCACGCGGCCGTGAACTCCTGGAAGTCTCCATTGTGACAGTCGATCGAATCCGGTGTGGTGAAGCTGGTGATCACCGGCGCAGGAGCCGCGACGGTGGTCGGCGACTGAGCGGCACCCGAACCACCGTCGGTGCTGCCTGATCCGCCGCCGGTGGTGTCCGTCGACACCTGGGCCTGGCCCCATCGACTGAACCGACCTGTGGTGCAGCGACAGAGGCCTCCTCCCCGTCGGCCCCGACCATTGCACCCAGCGATGCGACAACGGTCGAGCTGGGCGCCGTCACCACGGCCGAAGCAGGCACCTTTGCTGCAGCCACCTTCGCCTGGTCGCCACCGGTCGAACACCTGATGAGCACGATCGGAACTCCGAAGGCCAGCCGAGGGCACACAAGCGACGAGAGGACCGGGGATCTACCGGCCATGTCTGCACGGGAGGTACGGGAGGTGAGATCTGGGGTGGTGGTGGCTGGCGGTGTCACCCGGACGGCGGGCTGGACGTCTGCCCGTTCTGTTGGGCGTCCTGACCGCCAGGTCGGATTTCCAGGAGGTGCGCCGGCAGGCGGACCGACCCACAAGTACGGCATGGCCAAACCGACGCGAAGCCTTGGTCTGATCACCCCTCACAGCGACGACGACTGGACCTATCCGCCGCTGCCTCCACCGAGCTCAATTTTCGGCCGGCCGGACCGCTCAGCTGTGGCGCTCGTACAGCGCGGCCAGAGCGATGGCGGCCGCGGTTGCGACGTTGACCGAATCGGTGCCCTCGGTCATCGGGATCCGGATCCGATGCGTGGCGGCGGTCATCGCCGCCACGCTCAATCCTGGGCCCTCGGCCCCGACCAGCACCGCAAAGCGATCCGCACCCTGCTCGACAACGTTCCTGAGGGGAACAGCGTCGGGTGACGGCGTGAGGGCCAGAAGTTCGAAGCCATCGGCCGCCAGGTCGGCCAGAACCGTCGGCCATGCCTCCCTGTCGACCCGAGCGAAGGGCACACGCAGCACGTGGCCCAAGGAGACTCGAGTGCTTCGACGGTAGAGCGGGTCTGCCGTGGTCGGGTCGAGGATCACGGCATCGACCCCGAAGGCCGACGCGTTGCGGAACAGAGCCCCTAGGTTCGTAGTCGTTCACCCCTTCGACGATCAGGACCCGCCGTGCGTCGGCCACCACCTCCTCCACCGTCGCCGGCGTGGGTCGCGGGGCCACGCCCACCACACCCCGATGGAAATGCACCCCGGTCACGTACTCCAGAGCCGACTCGGCGATGGCATAGACGGGGACGTCCTGGCCCACGATGGAAACGGCCCGGTCCGCGTGCTGTGCCGCCACCAGCGCGGACCGGATGAGATAAGGCGACTCGGCGAGGGCCTCCAGCGACAGCCAACCCTCCACCGTGAAGATCCCGGCGTTTCGTTCAACGCGCGCCCGCACGTTCGGTTCGCGCAGGTGCCGATAGTCGGCCAACCTCGGGTCGTCCAGATCGTCCACCATCACCACAGCCATCACGCCGAGCCTTCCAGGCCCGACAGTGCCGAGCAGAACCCGGTTCCAGACCCAACCGTTCTGGCTGTCATTCTGATCGGATGGCCGACGACGATCTGACCTGCGCTTGCGCGATGCGACGGCGTTGCTCGAGTCAGTCGCCGGGGATCGCACCATGCTCGACGTCCTCACCGCCGAGGAACGGGCCCGCCTGGTGAACGCAGCCGGCGACGTGTTCTGCCCAGACGTGGAACAGCGTCGGACGTGGGCCAAGGCCTGACGGCGCCAGGCCTGGGCCGACAAGGTTGACCGCGAGGAGGGAAGTGCTGTCCCAGACCGGGATCAGAGCTCTGCGGGCCAAGCCGGTCTTCACCACCCCCAATGTGTTCCCGCCCGAGAATGTGATCACAACCGGTGATGGCGACCCCGATGAAGCACCTGGACATCTCGGGATCAGTTCCGGTGGTCCCCGCCGATCAGGTGGAACGGCCGAGCGTCACTGCTATGTGTGCAAGACCCACTACAGCCAGATCCACCACTTCTACGATCAGTTGTGCCCGAGCTGCGCGGAGTTCAATGAGTTCAAGCGGACCGAGTCCGCCGACCTGTCGGGTCGGGTGGCTCTGCTCACCGGCGGAAGGGTGAAGATCGGCTACCAGGCGGGTATCAAGCTCCTGCGCGCCGGGGCCGAGGTGGTGGTGACCACTCGCTTTCCACGTGATGCCGCGCTCCGTTACGCAGCCGAATCGGACTTCGACCAGTGGGGAGACCGCCTCACGATCCACGGACTCGACCTTCGTCATACCCCCAGCGTGGAGGCGTTGTGCCACCACCTGACCACCACCCACGGGCGGCTCGACTACCTCGTCAACAACGCCTGCCAGACGGTCCGCCGACCACCGGAGTTCTATCGCCACATGATGGAACTGGAGTCCGGTCCCCTGTCGAACATCCCGGGCCCGGCTCGTGGCCTTCTCGGCAGCTTCGATGGGGTTCGCCGGCCCGAGATGCTCACCGTTGCGAGCGTCGGACCCGCCGCGGTCGAACGTCTCGATGAGGCGATCATGACCGCGGCGGAGATGAGCCAGGCCGTCCTCCTGGCCGAGGACGCCGAGCCAATGCCTCATCTCTTTCCCGACGGCCGACTGGATCAGGACCGCCAGCAGGTCGACCTTCGGGGGCGGAACTCGTGGCGTCTTACCCTGGCCGAAGTGTCGTCGGTTGAGCTACTCGAGACTCAACTGGTGAACGCGGTGGCTCCGTTCGTCCTCAACGCTCGTCTCAAGGCGCTTATGTTGCGAACGCCGGAGCGGGACAAACACATCGTGAACGTGTCGGCGGTGGAGGGGCAGTTCTACCGCCGCATGAAGACGACCCGGCACCCCCACCAACATGGCCAAGGCGGCGCTCAACATGATGACCCGAACCTCGGCCGCTGACTACCAGGCCGATGGCATCCACATGAACAGTGTGGACACTGGCTGGGTGAGCGATGAGGATCCCGCCGACATCGCCGAACGGAAGACCTCCGAGCACCGGTTCCACCCACCTCTGGACATCGTCGACGGGGCGGCACGAATCGTCGATCCGATCATCGACGGAGCCAACACCGGCGTTCACGTCTGGGGTCAGTTCCTGAAGGATTACGCACCCACCGACTGGTGATCCGGCCAAGGTCACCCCGATCGACAACGTTGGGAGGTTCGGCCAAAGAGAGGCCTTGGGAGAATCGTCGCCCGGCCGCACAGCGAGCCATCTACGCTTTGGTCCATGTCTGTGACGGCAACCGAGGCACGTGACCGTCTCATCGAAGCGGCCGAACAGGGCCACCTCGACGACGAACTCGCCGCACTGGGAGTCGACCTACTGGGAATCTTCGGCAGCACCGCTGCTCGCGAGTCTGCACAGGTGCCAGACACCGAACCTCACGACCTCGACGTCGCCGCCCGATTCAACGGCCCGGTCCGACTTCTCGAACTGATCGACCTGCTCGTTCGCACCACCGGATTCGATCGGGTCGACGTCGCTGTCGTCGACGGCAACCACCCCGTCCTCGACGCCGAAGCACTCTGTGGCATCCCGCTCTACGAACACGCCCCCGGGGCGTTCGCCGAAGCCCAGATGGCGGCGTTGTCACACCGTCGCGACACCGCCTTTCTGCGACGACTCGACTTGGAAGCCCTGGCCGGGTGACACCCGCTCACCTCGACCACGACACGGTCCAACGCCGGCTCCGGCTACTGCGCGACTCACTCGATCGGCTCACCTCCCTAGAGCACACCAGCGCGCAAGACCTCGACGCTGACTCCCTGCTGCGAGCCGCAGCGGAGCGCCTTCTCCAGGTGATCGTTGACCTCGCCGTCGACGTCAACGGGCACGTCGTCGTGGCCTTGAGGGGGAAGGCCCCGAGACCGGACGAAGCTCCTTCACCGACCTGGCCGACTGCGGGGTCGTCCCTGGCGAATTGGCCGAGAGGCTCGCTCCTTCAGCTGGCATGCGCAACGTGTTGGTGCACCAATACGTCGACATCCGTACCGATCTGGTTGCCGCGGCGGTCGGCCTGGCCCTACAGACCTACCCGGCCTACGTCGAGGCGGTTGCCACCTACCTGTCCACCCATCGCTGACCACCGGTGACCTACGTGCGGGCCACATCCGCAGGCTGCTGCCTCGTTTCGAGTGTCCTTGTGGACGTGGTGCGGACCTGGGCGACGTCCGTCGAGGGTCACCAGTTCGGCCGAGCGGGCTTGACCAGCGGGCCGCCGCCGTCCTTGTGGCAATGGGCTATTCCCTATATTGTCCTAGGGTATGTCGACTGCATCGACCTCCGCTCTTTTGGCGTCCCTGCCGTCGAGACCGGGTGACCTCATCCGCGAGCGCCGCATGGAGCTCGGTCTGACGCAGGCGGAGCTGAGCGAGCTGGCTGGGATCGCAGGGCGACATCAGCAAGATCGAGAACGGCCACCTCGACGCACGCTGGTCCACGGTCAAACGGCTGTCAGATGCGCTGGAGTCGGTTCGGGAGCCCAAGGCGAGCTTGGCCAACGGCGGCTACCGGCGCACCAAGCAAACGTCGGCTGGCGATCGTTGGCAGCCAAGCGGCAAGGCGAAGCACACGGTCACGCGTTCCAAGTGATCCTCCGGCAGGCGCGAGCCGAGGACTCGCCAGCGTTCGAGGCGTTCGACCTCGGTGACACCTCCGAACCATTTCTTGGCGAGGTCGCTGAGATCGTGGACGGCCTGTGGGGCTGGGTCAGCGATCCGACCGCATCCGAGCATGATCGGGTCGTCCTTGTCGCCGAGGAAGAAGGCGAGCTCGTCGGTGTCATCGCCCACCACCTGCTCGTAGACGAGATCGGCGACGTGATCGACGGCCACCGCTACCTCATGGTCACGGCAATCCAACGCCGGTACCAGCGCAGCGGGTACGCCACGGCGGTTGTAGAGGCTGTGCTCGACGACCTCCGCGGCAGCGGCGTGCGAACCGTGGATTGGCTCGTCCACCCGAGGAACTAGGCCTCGATCGCGTTCAGCTTCCGCACGTTCCCGATGGCCGACGAGTCCAGTCCTCCAGAGGACCAGCCTTACGTGCGCTTCCTGCTGTCCCTGTAGCGCAGAGGGCCTGCGGCCCGGGCGTACCATCGCCCAGGTAGTCCTTAGGTCGAAGGGGAGAGGGTGTCTGTCAGCCAGAGAGGGGCCGAAGACCTCAAGCTCAACTACTACGGGCGAGAACTCGACCACCAACTCCACGACGAACGCTCCGGCCCAGCCTCGTGAAGTCCTGACCCCTGTCAGCCGAGGGACTCAATCGACGTGTGTGCCCTTGGAACAACCCTGCTTGGCCAGACGCCAGCCTCAAAGGGCTGAGACCTGTCACGTAGCCGGAAGCCCTACGCCTCCGCCCTACACGTGTCATTTCTCGGATTTTGTCCGCGCCAATGTGGACGTAGCGTGGACAACGGCAAGGCGAAAACGACGTCAGCCGCCCCCGTGGAGCGGCTGACCTGGCCTTTCTGTGGTGGGCGTAACAGGATTCGAACCTGTGACCTCTGCCGTGTGAAGGCACTACTCATACATCCAACCGCCCTTCGATGACCTGCCGTTATGACCTATGACCTGCGGAAACGCCTGATTCCGGGCTCTCGCAGCTTCCCGAGATTACCCTCGATTTCCGGCCCTCACGGGACTCAAAAGGGACGCGATCGGGACGCGATGTGCCCCTTCCGTTGAGGTACACGATGTCTTGGCTGGTGGCTGCGATCCGATGGGCTCGGCTAGCGCTGAGTTGGCGACCTCAATCTGACTCGTCGACCTCGGAGGAGTTCCAAGCTCGGCGTGATGGCATGGGATCTCCGGTTCCGGCAGCGGTAGGGTCACCGTAGGATTGTGGTCGTGGCAGTTGACCTCCCGGATGATCCCTTGCGTCGCCTGAGGGGTGAGGCTGCCCGGCGGGGCGTGGCGCTCGATGAGTTTGAAGTCGATGTCGAAGGACTTCTCGGAGCGAAGACGAGCGGTCAGGCTGAGGGTCTTCGGAGACTCACCGGTAGCGCTCCAGGCATAAGTGAGGTCTACAGCAGGGCTGAGGACTGGCCGGAGTGATCACAGCCGCTGCCAGCCGCCGCCACGGATGGCGGACCTGAGGAGAGGAGCCCTGGCAGCGCCTCGCTTGTGACTCGGCCGCCCGCCTTGCTCGATCGCTGTTGAGATCATCGAGAGCTTGGGAACTCTTGTTCGGCAGCGAGGTCCTTTGCCTTTGCAATCTCATCTGCGCAGTAGAGCACGGCGGCGCTCGCTTGATACATAGCCCACAAGACAGATTCTAGAAGTTCGAGGGGAATCTTATCGGTTGAAAAGGGAAATCGAGCGGCGATGATATCGTCATCAACCCTGAAAGTGCTGCCAACAAAGGTGGGGGAAAAGTGCACCCACTTTGAGGTTTTGTCGTACACGAGCCTTAACCAAGGGAAGTGGCGTTCAGCGTGTTCCTGAAGACGGGAATCTGTGAGCTTGTATCGCTTTCCAGGAGGGCCGAGCGGATCTGTGACCTTGGAGAGTCGCTCACCGTCAAGCATTGCATCGACCAATCCTGCCGAAGCTGGGGCATCAATGATGATGACCAGTCGCATGACGTTATCGAGCTGCATGCGTACGACGGGTGCAGCGACTGTTAGGTTCCACGTTGGATATGCTTCACAAAACCCTTGGATAAGGTCCAAAGACCGATTGAGAATGCTAAGGGTTAGAATCCCACTACTGCCCCGGGGCGCAAGGAGCTTTTTGACCATATCGAAATGATCGTCCTGCAGCTCGACAAGATTGCTTAGTTGGTCTGAGAGTTCGGGATATCGTTCTGTGACAAGTGGTTCCTCTTGTCGGTATTTCTTATAGAGAGACACGATTCTCCTCTAGCCCAGTACGGGAACTCGCTTCGTTCTTTTGTCGTTAGCTTGCTGCGACCTCCACCACGGTGTCGTAGAGGCCGTAGTGACGGAGGCCCTCGTGGGACTCGATGCCGGTGTAGGACAGCGAGGCGTCCTCGTAGCGGCGGAAGGCGAACACGGCCTGGTTCATGTGCGTTGCGTTGAACACGCCGATCGACACCAACAGGTTGAAGTCTTCGACGGTAAGGCCGGTCACCTTCTTGAACAGGCCCGGTTCGAGCTTGGTGATGACGTCTTGGAGGGTGTTCTCGCGGTAGTCGGTGAGGTACATGAAGGCCGGAATCCGGGTGGCGAACTTGATGAGCTTCTCCTGGATCTGCTTGCGCTTGCTCTTGTACTCCTTCTCCTCCTCGGTCAGCTCCTTCTTCTCCTTCGAGGAGAGGCCATCACCCTTCTCCTTTTTGGTGTCTTTCACCTTCTCCGACTTGTTCACGACCGTCTCGAAGATGTCAGAGCCAAGCGCCCGGAACCCTTCGATGTTCATGACGGCGGCCATGGCCTTCTCGTTCGCCATGATCTTGCTGAGTGTGAGGTTGTCGACGTTCACCAGGATGGCCGACTCCCACTTGCGGGCCAGCAGTGTCGCCGAGGTGCCAGACATGGCGATATCGAGGATCGCTCCAGCATCGATCTGGGTCATGTGTGACCCGTCGTAGGCGAGCACCGGCAGGAACTTCACCAACTCCTCGACGGCCTTCTCGGGGTTGGCGATCTCTGGAGCGAGGCCAGCGCCGTATTCGGCGATCTGGCGGAGGGCACGGGTCGGGGCGAAGTCGAACACGAACGCCACTGGCTTCACGACCTCTTCTTCGTGAGGGTTGTCGCCGTTCGGGTTCTTGATCGACCACGGTGACTGCACCCGAAACGCCGCCTGGAAGTAGGTCTCTGGCGACTTCAGGTTCCGCAACATGAGGATCGACGACCACTGCTTGACGGTGACGCCGGTGGTGAGCTTCCCGCACGACAGGGTGATCGTCTTCGTGTCGAAGCCTCCGCCGATGGCTTTGCGGACCGGGGGCAACGCTGCGAGCCCGATGCCTGCTTTGGTGCCGGCGGCGGTGACGACTTCGTACTGGCCCCAGTGGGGCTGGTTGTGTTTCTCGGCCAGCAGGTTCGCCATCGCATCACACGCTGCCACCGTCGGCAGGAACCAGAACGAGTGCTGAACATATGGCAGGAGGCGGACGTCGGAGTACGGGAACGGCGGGCGGGACCCCATCTTCATGGCGTCGATCTGGGTGGGCAGATGAGCGCCACGGATGATGTCGAGCCACTTCTGGACATCGCCCTTGTATTCGAAGGCGGCGGCCTTGCCTTCACCGGTGGCTTTGAAGAAGGCGTTGAGGTCGAACTCGTCGAACTCGCCGCCGTGAGCGACCGAGATCAGCTCGTCGGGCATCTGGTAGGTGAACAGCCGCATCTCCGGCAGCGCCCCGTACGGATTCCATTCGTCAGGGTGCTCAGCGGTGAATGCCGCCTTTGCCCGTTGCTCGTCGGTGTAGGTCCAGTTGAAGATCTGTTCCTCGATGAACTCACCGGTTGCGAGAGCCTTGAAGGGGGTGCCCGACAGGTACAGGTACGCCCTGGTCGTGATCGGCAGGAAGTCCGCTTCGTCGCCGGAAAGCTCTTCGAGACCTTCGTCGAAGTCGTCGAGAACGCCGGCGTACTCGGCCTCAATCTCCTTCTTGGCGTCAGCAGCATCCTCGCCTTCGAAGAGCTCTTTCGCTGACTCCCGCCAGGCCCCGAAGTGGTACTCGTCGAAGATGACCAGATCCCAGTTCGTGGTGTGCAGCCACTCGTTCTTGGCCTTGATCTGGCCATCCTTCTTGCCGAGCAGATCCTGGAATGACCCGAAGTACACGAGCGGCCGCTTCTTGTCGGCCTTCGACGGGTCGCCACCGTTGCTCTTCGACAGGTACTGCCAGCCGTCGAAGTCAGCGTGCGATTCGAGGTCGGTCTGCCAGGCATCCTCGACCGCCGGCTTGAACGTCACCACCAGGGTCCGCTTGGCCCCGAGCTTCTTCGCCAACTGGTAGGCGGCGAACGTCTTGCCGAACCGCATCTTGGCGTTCCACAAGAACCGTGGAACCGCCTTGTCGTCCTCGGCCCAGATCGAGCGGTAGTAGTCGGCGGTCTTGTCGACCGCAGCCGCCTGCTCCGCCCGCATCGGGAACGTCAGATGATGAGTCCCCGTCAGCGCTACCCCGGTACGAAGCTCAGTGATCGCCGTCGCCACATCCGCGACCGTGCAACGCATCCACTCCAACTCGGTGTTCTCAAAGCCCTTGGCCTTGAGCCGGGAACGCACATCGTGATCGCTGAACAGCGACCCATCCTCGGTTTCGGCTGATTCGTCGAGCACGATCTTGAAGTTCTTGATCGCTGCCGTCTTCAACTGCTGGGCAACCCGTGCCTTCACTTCCTGGGTCGTCTGCCCAACCTTCAGCAGCCCAGCATGAGCCGGATCGTCAATCGAGTAGGCGTAGATACGAAGCCGAGCTTCGGGCTTGGCTGGAAGCAGTTCGTCGGTAGACCTAAGCATCAGCCAACTCCATCGGGCGAACGATCGACTCGATGAAGGTGATCTCGTCTTCGTCGATTCCGTACTTGGCGTACAGCTCCTCATCGGTCCAAATGCGATCCCAAGTTTGCGCTGGCACCGACCGGTACACCCTGCGAGTTGTGTCCTGCGATGGCTTGCGAAGAAGGATCAGGACCCTCGTCAATCGGCATGACAGATAGGACAGGACACTTCTTGCTTCCGCTTCGCTTTCAAGCGGACCGATACACAGATATGTCTCCGTCGAAACAGTTCCAGGCCCGCCTATGAATGGGGTAGGCAGAATGCGGTGCGGGTATGTGTCCTTGTTCCCGGTACCTGGAGCCGCCCTCCCAATGTAAACCTTCCAGTGGTCAATGAGGCTCGTCCCGGCAGTCACATCCTTTCGTGCCACAAAGCCCGTGCCGCCATTCTGGTAGATCAGTAGATCGTCTTCCGCTGGCTGCCTTACCTTGAAAGAAGGTGCGAAAGCCGAACGGCTTCGCTGAACTCACCAGGTCATAGAAGCAACGACCATCCGGAATGGAGATTGAGCCAGGCTCTCCGCCCTCAGCGTCCACCACCTTCGCAGGATCGACAGTCCTTGGTTGAAGCGGATGAAGACGTCGGCTCCTGGTTCGAGCAGGCCGGCGGCCACCGACGGCTCCCAGTCCTTGAAGTCGAGTGGTGACCCGGCAGTGGCCGGGGTTGTCTCGATCCCACAGGAAATAGCACACGCCACCCTTCAAGCCGACTCTGCGGGAAGACGTCGGAGGCCGTCAGGAAGTCGTCGATCGAGCGCAGCCGGTTGTCTGTGAGCATGGCCTCGCGAAAGTCGTCGAGGCCCTTGCCGCCAGCGAACCAACGAGACGGAATGACCATCGTCAGGAGTCGGCGTTCAAGCAGCTTCGCCTGCTCAACGAACCGTTGGTAGATCGGAGCCGCGCTCGTCCAGAATCCACCGTCGTCCAACTGGTAAGGCGGGTTGCCGATGATTACGTCGAACTGCATGTCGTCTCCGAACAGCTCGGCGACCCGAGCCTTGATGTCGTCGGTGTGAATGAAGGCGTATGCGTGTGACTCCAGGTCGTCGCCCCGGTCGAGGGTGCCTTGCGGCGTTCCACAGAACTTGCACTTGCTGCCCTGTCGACCCGCCTTACCTGTTTGCCGGTCTTGTCGGCGGTGAGCACCTTGCTGCCGCCGGTCCAGGAGTGTTCGGTTCGGTCGAACCAGATGTTGCCGTCGGGCGCGTCGAACGACTTGGCGATCGAGTGCTTGCTGTCCGCCCACTTGGAGCAGTACAGGCTTCGGCGGGCCAGCAGGGCCGTGAGCTCGGTGATGCCGATGCCGTATACCTGCTTGGTGAGGATGTGGTCGACCCGGTCGTGAAGATCAGGGATCTCGGCGGCTAGCCCGTCCACCAGACGCTTCGTGATCTCACGCAAGAAGACGCCGGACTTCGTGAACGGATCCAGGAACGTCACGGTGGAGTTCTCCCAGATACTGGCCCCGTCGTGGCTGGCGGACCATGCCTCAGCCAGCGTGTCGAGCATCTGGTTGGCGAACTCCGGTGGGGTGAACACCTCGTCGTTTGAGAGGTTGGCGATGCAGGTCAACACATCCGGGTTGCGGCCTGCGAAAGCTACGGGTGCCTGTGCGGGCGCTTCGGTGTCGGTCTTGGTCATCGAGCGATCTCCCCCACGGTCATCACTGGATAGGTCTTGGTTGGCACGAAGATCTCGTGCTTGGCGATATCGGCACCGCCGAACAGAGAATCCTCTTCGAAGGACGACATCTGGGCGAGCACGTCGAAACGGAAGTCTCGGCGCTGGAACCACCCCTTGCCCACGTAGCCCCACTCGGGGAACACGATCGCTGTGCCGTCGGTGGTGGTCATCGCCAGAGCGTCACCTTGAACGATGTTGACGGCAACCACAGCCACGGCGGCGTTGTGCCAGCGGTCGTGCTCGTTCTCGCCGTCGGTGGCGATGAACTCATCGAAGGTGTCGACCAGTCGTTGACGGCACTCTGCGGCGTTGTCGTCGAGTAGCTCGATGCCGTACACGCACATGAGCCCGAGCAGCCCCTGGTGTCGACGCTCGAAGGTGCTCTTGGCGTAGCGACCAGCCACGGTTGCGAGCTTTCGGCGCAGCACCGGGACCAAGAAGTTGCCGCTCCCGCATGCCGGCTCCAAGATCCGGGAGTCGATGCGCTCGGACTCGTCCTTGACCAGATCGAGCATGTCGTCGACGAGCCAAGCTGGCGTGAACACCTCGCCGTGGTCCGCAACCCGCTGGCGGGACTTGACGAGCTGTTCCTCTGACCCGTCGACCTCCGACGGTGTGCCGCATCCACTGGGAGACATCACCGCTGCCCATCCACACTCTGCG
>JADJDU010000005.1 GCA_016702505.1 Microthrixaceae bacterium | reverse complement strand
GCAGCAGCCTCTGCCATGTCGGGGCGGGTTAGTGCAGGCGTGAGCGGCCATTCACCCGAGCACCGAACTCCTCCGTGATGTATTGGCTTCCTGGCGTCCCAAAGTGGAGGATCCGGTTCTCGGAAAATGTTGATCTATCTGTATATTCAACTGATGAACTGAAGATCGTGTTTTCGTGCAGTCGTCCTCTGAATTGACTTATAGGGGCAATCCCTCAAAAGTGGCTTGCACCGGAGAGGGGCGATGGGGACCCAGTTGTTGGCCTGGGCAACGCGTTTCTGAGGCGTCTTCGCTCCCGCATGAGGCCAATCACAAATGCCTTCCTCCACGATGTCGACTATGAGAAGAATTGTCTGGCGTGGAGTGGTTACTGTCTTTCGTCAATCATGCCTATGGGTTGAGGCATTGCAGTTGAATGCCTTGATGAGCTTTGCACTCTTGCTACATCAGACGAAGAGTTGCAGCATTATGCGGACTTCGTTGGGGGGAACCACTGCGTCGTTCCAGGTAAGGATCGACTCCATTGATCTCGGGAATCATTGACCGTTGGTAGGGCGGGCCCTCTATCTGGACGCGACCAACCCTGAGGCTAGTAGTCAAGGCCTGGAGGCCTGCCCTCGCAAGTGAGCCTCCTCCGGCGGGTTCCGGCAGTCAGTGCGCGACTACCTGTTCAGCGATGAGTCTGTCCGATTCTGCATCAGAACAGTGGCGGTTGTTAGTTGGCATAGAAGCGGCCGGTGGCGCGGTCTCAGGTCTCTGTTTGGATTGGCGAGCAGTTGACCCGCGGTTCCTGATGGCAGGTGATGACAAAGGACGTAAAGCCGCGGATTAGGAACGGAGCCGGCGCCCAGCCAGCCGGACCCATGTCCGGTGAGCGCCGACGCCAAGCGTGGCGCTCTTTCGAGGTGGGTGAGGCACGTCATCTCGGCCGAGGTGCCTCACGTGAAAGTGAGCGCGTGGGGGTTGGTGGTGCCTCACACACTTTGAGCGCTTGAGGGCTTGCGTTTGGTGGGTGTCAATCGGTTGATCGACGGTTGTAAGGATTCCAGATCGAGGGGCTTCGCTGCGGCGATGGCTTCGGTCTTGGCTCTAGCGGTGGCGGCGGTGAGCTGGGCCTGGATGTGGTTGATCTGGCGAGTGAGGTCGGCGGGGTTGGTGCCGTGGATCCGGGCTTGGACCTCAGCGATGCGGTTCTCGGTGAGGATCTCGGCGTCGAGACGCGCTGCCAGGGGGTCTTGGGGTCGTCGTAGACGCGTCGGCGCCGGCCGTCTGGGCCGGTGCGGTAGTCGAGGGGTTTGCGGGTCGGGGTGAAGAAGTTCAGCCGGAGCGACACCAGCGGCCACAGCTCGTTGAGCAACGTGAGTTCTTCGGGCGTGTCGTAGCGCCAGTAGAAGGCGTGCTTGCGCACGACGTGGTTGTTCTTGGACTCGACGGTTGCCTGGTCGTTCTTGCGGTAGGGCCGTGATCGTATCTGGGCGATGTCTCGGTCTTGGAGCCACCCGGCGACGTCGTGGTTGATGAACTCTGATCCGTTGTCTGAGTCGAAGCTGACCAGCGGAACGGGAAACTGGCCTGCAGGTCCTCAACAGCTTGGGGATCCACAGCGAGGCGTTGTTGCGGATCGAGGTGTTCTCGGTCCAGCCGGTGACCATGTCGGTCATGGTGAGGGTGCGGGCAAACTCACCGATGTAGGTCGGTCCGCAGTGCGCGACCGTGTCGGCTTCGATCGCTCCGGGGCGGTCATCGCGTTCGTCGCCGACGGTTCGGATCTTGATCGAGTTGCGCAGCTTCGGCGCCGCCCTTGTTGTGGAGATGCCTTTGATCCGCATCCGGTCACGGGCCGGGCGCAGGTAGCGGTCCACGGTGGCTGCTGACATCGCCATCAGTTCGGCCCGGGCGCTTCTGTGCGAA
Organism: Microthrixaceae bacterium; assembly: GCA_016702505.1. Taxonomy (NCBI): domain Bacteria; kingdom Bacillati; phylum Actinomycetota; class Acidimicrobiia; order Acidimicrobiales; family Microthrixaceae; species Microthrixaceae bacterium. The sequence continues at coordinate 15,166 of JADJDU010000005.1, read as the reverse complement.
TAGCCTGTCCAAGTCGCCGGCCGCTTCGAGCAAAAGGAAGCCACAGGTCGCGCATCACCACGAAGTACTTCCCACATGGCATGCCCATGAGCATCCACACGTGCTCGAGCAACAGCCGGGTGTCGTCGCTGTATAGGCGGGATTTCACCGAGCGCTTGTCGATCTGGTCTTTGGGGTCTGGGAGCTGAGGGACGGCAGGTTCCAGGATCTAGTGCGCGGTGCGTGCAGCGTAGACGTGGTTGGGGGTCTGCCAGTGGAGTGATCGGCGGGGTTGGGTGTTGAGGATGTGGCAGATGTGGTCGAGGTGGGCTTGGGGGTGGATGGAGAGGTCGGTTCCTTTGGGGAGCCAGAACCGGAGTTGGCGGTTGCCGTTCTCGTTTTGGCCTCGTTGCCAGGGCGAGTGGGCGTCCGCGAAGTAGAAGTCGATGCCCCAGGCCATGGCGATCAGAGCCCATTTGGCTAGTTCTGATCCTCGGTCCCAGGTGATGGACCGGGCGTGGCTGGCGGGCATTCCCGCTACCCAGTCGTCGAGCGTTCTGTAGGTGGTGAGCGAGTCGTGACCGCCGGGCAACGCGAGCACGACCTGGGTGCGGCTGACACGTTCGACCAGGGTGATCAACGCGGACCGGTTCCTGGCCCCGATGATCAAGTCGCCTTCCCAGTGTCCGAACTCGCTACGGTCCTCGACCTCGGCGGGACGGTCATGAATCGAGGTGAAGGCACCCAAGACGTGAGTGCTGGTCTGGGATCGACGCTGGTTGCGGCCTCGGCGACGGTGCCGGCGGGTGCGCAGCACTTCGGTGGGTTTAACTTCCAGCAGTCCCCGGTAGATGCCCTGGTAGATCGTTTCGGTGGCGATCCCGCCGATCAGATGCGCGGTGCCTGCCGGGGAGTACCCGGCAGTGAGATGGCTGGTCACCTTGGCTGCCAGTTCGGGTTCTGTGACGAACCGGCACTCACGTCGGGGCCGCTTGTCATGAGTGGCCCGTTGCGCCGTGCTTGCCCGGTAGCGGTGGCGGCCACCGTTGGCGTCGACATCGCGTTGGACCGTGGACCGGTGTCGACACAAGACCCGGCCCAGCTCGGTCCACGAGACCATCGGGTTCTCAGCCAGGCACCGGCTGATCTCCTCGCGTTCGGGCAACGTCAAGCGCGTGTAGGCCATGATGGGAATCTCCAGCAGTCAGTGCGATGGGTGAGTGACCCGACCATCATGGCCGGACACCGCGCACTGGCTGCTGGAACTCGCCGCCACTCAGCAAACGACGAGCAGTCGAGCGGCCCATCCCGGTGGTGTCCACGACCTGATCCAAGATCTGGCCCTTGTCAGCCTTGGAGCCTCTGCGGTATGCGTCGCGCAGCTTGTTCGTGACCTGACGTCGAGCAGCCATGTCGATCTTGCCTTCCATTAAGAGGCAAGCCTTCTCCCAGGCCTGGGATCATGCGCTCAAAGTGTGTGAGGCACCAAACATCTCCAAGCGCTCAAAGTGTGTGAGGCACGTCGTTCGCTTGCCAGGGGGAGGGTGGGGGGGCATACTGGCGGGGATGACGTTCTCGACCCGACTTGTAGTACGCCCGTAGCGCACGTCGTCTTTCCCACCTCGTGCGCCCCTCGACCTCCCCAACGGGAGGTCGTCGCAGTTTTCGGGGCCGGATGCGGACCCGCCAGACTGCAACCGGGGCTACGCACCAGCGACACCCGACACCAGCCCCAACCAGCTCCAAACCTTTCCCGGAGAACCTGATGCAGCTCAACGGAGGCCAGGCCCTCATCCGGGCCCTCGAGATGGAGGGCGTCGAGGTGATCTTCGGCCTGCCCGGCGGCGCCATCCTGCCGGTGTACGACCCGATCATCGACTCGCCGATCCGCCACATCCTCGTGCGCCACGAGCAGGGCGCCGGCCACATGGCCGAGGGCTACGCCCACGCCACCGGCAAGCCCGGTGTGGCCATGGTGACCAGCGGGCCCGGTGCCACCAACATCGTCACCCCGCTGGCCGACGCCTTCATTGACTCGGTCCCCATGGTGTGCATCACCGGCCAGGTGCCGACGGCGGCCATCGGCACCGATGCCTTCCAAGAAGCCGACATCACCGGCATCACCCAGTCGGTGACCAAGCACAACTTCTTGGTCACCGAGGCCCAGGACATCCCCCGGGCCATCCGCGAGGCGTTCCACATCGCCACCACCGGCCGCCCGGGCCCGGTGCTGGTCGACATCCCCAAGGACATCGTCGACCCCACCAACCCCGGTCGGCCATGGAGTGGTACTGGCCGACCGACGCGGAGTGGCCGCCGGTCTGCCGGGCTACAAGCCGACCACCACCGGCCACCCCGCAAGATCAAGGAGGCGGCCGAGCTGATCCTGGCGTCGCAGCGGCCCGTCATCTACGCCGGCGGCGGCATCCTCAAGGCCAGGCCGCCGAGGCGCTGCGTGAGCTGGCCGAACTGCTGGACCTGCCGGTTGTCACCACGCTGATGGCCCGCGGCGCCTTCCCCGATGACCACCGCCTGTGCCTGGGGATGCCCGGCATGCACGGCAACTACACCGCCATCATGTCGATGCAGGAGTCAGACCTGCTCATCGCCCTGGGCAGTCGTTTCGACGACCGGGTCACCGGCAAGGTGCCCGACTTCGCCCCCGAGGCGAAGATCATCCACGCCGACATCGACCCCGCCGAGCTGGGCAAGGTCCGCCGGCCCGACGTCCCCATCGTGGGCGACTGCAACAAGGTCATCGTCGAGCTGGTCGCCGCCATCAAGTCGCTGCTCGAGGCCGACACCACCAAGCCCGACATCACCCCGTGGTGGGCCACCCTGACCGGCTGGCAGGAGCGCTACCCGCTCACCTACGAACCCCCAACAAGAAGGTGACGGCCTCAAGCCCCAGATGGTGCTGGAAGCCCTGCGCGACGCGGCGCCCGAGGACTGCATCGTCACCAGCGGCGTGGGCCAGCACCAGATGTGGGCCAGCCAGTACTGGACCTTCCGCCATCCCTACACGTGGATCAACTCCGGTGGGCTCGGCACCATGGGCTTCTCGGTCCCGGCCGCCATCGGGGCCAAGGTCGGCCGCCCCGACCGCATGGTCTGGGCCGTCGACGGCGACGGGTGCTTCCAGATGACGGCGCAAGAGCTGGTCACCGCCGCCGCCGAGCGGATCCCGGTCAAGATCGCCATCCTCAACAACGCCTACCTGGGCATGGTTCGCCAGTGGCAGGAGATGTTCTACGAGGAGCGCTACTCCGAGGTGTACCTGTCTCCCGACCTGCCCGACTACGTGAAGTGGGCCGAGGCCATGGGCTGCGTGGCCTTCCGCGTCGAACACCCCGACGACATCGCACCCACCATCGAGAAGGCCAACGCCATCGACGACCGCCCGGTGGTCATCGAGTTCCGCACCGACTCGGCCGAGAAGGTGTTCCCGATGGTGCCCGCCGGCAAGACCAACTCTGAGGTGAAGGTGCCCCCGTTCCAGAGGGTCCGGCCGGTGCATCCAACCAGGAGGAGGCCAGAGGCGAGGTCCGTCACCACACCCTGTCGGTCCTGGTCGAGAACCGGGCTGGCGTGTTGGCCCGGTGGTCAACCTGTTCTCCCGCCGGGCCTACAACATCTATTCCCTGGCGGTGGCCCCCCACCGACGACGAGCGCTTCAGCCGCATAACCATCGTGGTCGACGTCGAATCGGCCCCGTTGGAGCAGATCGTCAAGCAGCTCAACAAGCTCATCAACGTGGTCAAGATCACCGAGCTGGACCCCCGCCACGCGGTGGAACGCGAGCTTCTGCTCGCCACGGTCCATGCCTCGGTGGCCGAACGTCCCCAGGTGGCCGAGGTCACCCGCATCTTCGAAGGCAAGATCGTGGCCGTCAGCAACGAGGCCCTCACCGTGTCGCTGGAAGGGCATCCTTCCAAGATCGACGACTTCGAGGAGCTCCTGCGCCCGTTCGGGATCGTGCAGCTCCAACGCACCGGCCGCGTCGCCCTGCCCAAGCTCGACCGCGAACCGGCCCGCCTCCACGCCGTGTCGGGCATCAAGCCCAAGGTCTCCTGACCAATCCTTTCGCCCGGCCCCCGCGTCGGCGTCACCGAACAGAGGCCCGGCCATCTGGCCCACAAGGCCTTCGACCACCAGAAACAATCCCCTGAACGCCCTTCCCCCCCCCCGAACGAGAGAAGATGGCCAACGTCTACTACGAGAAGGACGCCGATCGGTCCAAGATCGCCGGTCGCAAGGTGGCGGTGCTCGGCTACGGCTCCCAGGAGTCACGCCCACGCCCTGAACCTCAAGGAGACGGGCATCGACGTGCGCGTCGGCCTGCGCGACGGTTCGTCGTCTCGGGCCAAGGCCGAAGCGGCCGGGCTGAAGGTGCTCACCAACGCCGAGGCCGCGGCCGAAGCCGACGTGATCATGATGCTCCTGCCCGACACCGAGATCGCCGAGGTCTACGCCCGTGACGTGGCCCCCAATCTGAACGAGGGCGACGCCCTGTTCTTCGCCCACGGATTCAACGTGCGCTTCGGCTACGTGCAGGCTCCCGCCGGTGTCGACGTAGCGCTGGCTGCCCCGAAGGGCCGGGTCACCTGGTTCGCCGCACCTACACCGAGGGTGGCGGCGTGCCGTGCCTGATCGCCGTGGAGCAGGACGCCACCGGCGGCGCCGCGACCTGGCTCTGGCCTACGCCGATGCCATCGGCGGTACTCGGGCCGGTGTGATCGAGACCACGTTCACCGAGGAGACCGAGACCGACCTGTTCGGTGAGCAGGCCGTGCTGTGCGGTGGCCTCACCGCGCTGGTGCAGGCCGGCTTCGAGACCCTGGTCGAGGGCGGCTACCAGCCCGAGATGGCCTACTTCGAATGTCTGCACGAGCTGAAGCTGATCATGGACCTCATGTACGAAGAGGGGGATTGCGGGCATGCGCTACTCTCCATCTCCACCACCGCCGAGTACGGCGACCTGGTAACCGGTCCCGCATCATCACCCCCGGCGGTCAAGGCCGAGATGAAGAACGTCTTGGACGACATCACCTCGGGCCGTTTCGCCGAGCAGTTCGTCAACGAGGTGAAGAGCGGTGGCTCCAACTTCGATGCCCTGCGTCGCAAGGTGCCGAGCACCAGATCGAGACCGTCGGCAAGGAACTTCGCTCGATGATGCCGTGGATCTCCGCCGGCAAGAAGTCGGTCACCGAGATCTCTGGCGGCGACTGACCGCGCTGATGTTTGTGGGAGCTCCGGGATCGGGCCTTGCGTCTGTGACCGCCTGACTTCGTGTCCTGGACGGGACATGGCGGCCCGCTTCCGGAGTTCTCACTTGCACCGCCCTGCGAGGCGGGCCTTTGCGATCGCCCATCATCGAGCAGGTCAGCGCGTGGTCTAGGAAACTAGGCCGCTCGAGTAGAGCTCACCCGTCCGTGGCCGGGCAGCGGCTTTCGCAGTGGGACCAGATGCTCAAGAACCCACCCATGGTGCCGATGGCTTTCCGATGTTGAACGCGAAGGTGCCTCACTTGAGCTCTCTCTCTCTCTCTCTCTCTCTCTCCGCAGATTCCTCGGGTGTGATCGTTCCGTAGCGGTCGGTGGCGACGGTCGGCTGCGTCGGCGCTCGTTTGTTGTGTATGTGGGCGTGTTGGTTCTGGGGCTCGTCGGTGGAGTGTTGGTGCCGATGCCAGCTTCGGCTGCGATCAAGGGCGCGGTGTTACCGTCGGATGCGCCCGAGTTGTGGTGTACGTCGTCTCAGACGGTCAACACCTATCACAATGGGGGTCCTAGGTCGGGGACCAGTTACGTAAAGGTGTGGGATTTCCTTGGCATGGGTGCAGTGGATGGGCCACCGCCGTATCCGTGGGTGGAGGTTGGGCCGCGTGGCAATGACGACATGTGGACGAACCATGGCGCCTCGGGCGTGTTCGCCGTGCAGATCTGGTCGGAGCGTTCATTCGCCGGGGAAAAGTTCGACTGGAACGCGCACTTGGTGTCGGCGGGAGGGAACGGTGACCTACCGCCTGCTTGTCCCAATGGTCTCATCCCCGAGTCTGAGGGCCTTGGCAAAAATCCGTCTTCTCGCAATCCATGTGGGGATCCTGGCGTGGGCGATCCGATTAGTACTCGGACTGGCAATCTCCACATGCCGGTGGTTGGTTTTGGGGGTTGATGGTCGTGGTCCGTCCATGGCGGTGAACCCCACCTACAACTCGTTGGAGGCTGACACCGTTGGGTCAGCGGGGTTCGGCTGGTCGACCGAAACCGACATGCGGGTGATCTCTCAGGGACAGAACCGTGTTGTTGTCCAGGAGAACGGTACGACGGTCGGGTTTGCCCCGGACGGTCTTGGGTGGAAAGCGCCGGCTCGGCTGGTGGCGACCCTGGCCGAGACCCCAGGTGGCGGATGGGAGTTCACGCGTCGTCATTTCGAGCGTTTCGTCTTTGATGAGTCGGGAAGGTTGGCGGAGGTTCGGGATCAGTTCGGCAACGAGACTCAGTATGTTCGCGACGGATCTGGGCGGGTGCAGTACGTGGATGACTCGGCTGGCCGCCGTCTCGTCTTCGGGTGGGTCGGAGCCCGGTTGGATTCCGTAGCCGATCATCCCTCGGTTGGAAATCGGTCGATCCATTTCGACTACGACACGGCTGGAAATTTGACGTCCTTTGTGGATGTTGGTGGCGGTCTTTGGTCCTTTTCCTATGACGGTGACCACCAAATGGTGTCGATGCGGCGACCTGCTCAACAGGGTGGGCCTGCTGATGCGCTGATCCGGAACACCTACGACCACATGGGTCGGGTTGTTGAGCAACTCGATGCTCTTGGCCAGGCAACCCGGCTGAGCTACTCGAACCCGAGGCCGGCTCTACCACGGTCACCTACCCGTCTGGGCGCCAACAGATCTTCGAGTTCGATGATTCTGGTTGCAGCGCCGTCGTCTCAGCACCGGGCAGCGAGTTGGAGCAGGGAGGTGTCCTACGTTGCGTGATCCGGTGACGTTGGCGTTGGAGCAGGTCACCAGCCCGGCTGGGGTGGTGGTGTTCGAGAATGATGCTCGTGGGAACCGGGAGATGGCTAGGGATGCGTCGGGGCGGGTGACTCGTTGGACCTACAACTTGTTTGATCAGGTGACGTCGGTGTCGGTGGGTGAGACCGCGGCCCCGTTGCCAGCGTCGACTGTGAATGTGGTGACCTCGACGGTTGCCTATAACGCTGATGGGATGCCCGAGACGGTGGTCGATGCGGTGGGCACGCTTGATGAGGCGTCGACGTCGTTGGTGTATGACCCGGTGCACCGTGATGATCTGGTGGAGGTGATCGGACGGTCGTAGCCAGCACTGGGCGTATTCCTATGATCCCGGAACTGGGGACATGGTGTCGGTGACGGACCCGTTGGGGAACAAAGACGTCGATGGGCTATGACCCGATCGGGCGTTTGGAGTGGTGGTTTCCCGAAAGGCAACCTGGTGGGCGCTGACCCTGGCCTGTGGAAAACCAGGTTGGTGTCGGACGAGTTTGGTCGGGTGATCGAGGAGACCGACCCGTTGGGGAACCGGGTAAAGACCGGGTACGACCTGAACGGGAACATGGTCCGGGTGGAGACCGGGTTGTCTGCGACGGTCACCACAGGGTGATGTCACGACCTATGGGTATGACGAGGTGGATCGTCTCGAGGTGGTGGATCCACCCGGTCCGGGGCACGGAGCTACGAGTATGACCCTGACGGACGCCGAACCCGGTTCGTGAACGAACTGAACGGCGAATGGGTCTATGGCTATGACGGGCTAGGGTCGTCTCGAGTCCGTGACCGACCCGGTCGGGGGAGGTCACCTCCTATGGCTGGAACGGTGAGGGCCACTCGGGTCGGTGACCCAACCCGGCGGCAACTGCGCTGCCTCACCCAAGACCGGCTGCGTCACGCACGCGCATGACCTTGCGGGCCGCCCGACCGGTGTGGACTACGCCGATACGGCCACCCGAGACATCACCGCCATCACCTATGACGCTGTGGCCGCCGCACTCCGCGTCGCGGGGCGGTGACACTGAGATGTGGGTGTGGGATCAGCGTTCCAGGTTGAAGTCCCACACCGACGTGAATGGTCGTTCCACGGGTTATGGCTGGGATGACACGGCGAACCTGACCTCGATCTCCTACCCCGGGCCAGTCCACACCGGTGACCAGAGACCTTCGATGATGCGGGACGGTTGGAGTCGGTCATGGATTGGGCTGGCCGGCTGACCACGTTCTCCTATGACCAGAACAGCAACTGGTCCGGAAACGGTGTTCCCGTTTCTCCGCAGAACCGAGGACGTCTACCGCTTTGATCGCGCTGACCGGATGGTCGGCGTGTCCCTGGAACCGCGTTCCACGGTGCTCGGCGGCCTCCTCCTACGGGCCCCGGGATTTGAAGGCCAGGTCACCACCGTCACCGGCACCGGCGTGGTCGCCGGTCGGAACCAGTCGTGGTCTATGACGACCGGGACCGCCTGACCGCGACTGGCACGGAGGGGTTCGGGTTTGATGCGGCCACGAACCTGGGTCGACCAGGATGGGGTGTTGCAGGTGTTCGACCCCGCCCAACGCCTGTGTTGGACATCTGCAAACCGTCGAGGGCGGTGATTGTGGGACCCCCACCTGGCTGACGCGACCACCTACGGTTATGACGCCCGCGGAACCGGACCTCGATGACTCATCCGTCGGGAACGACCGCGACCTTCGGGTTCGATGCCGAGAACCGCATGACTTCGGCGGTCCTGCCGACAACATGGCAGGACGACACCGCCCGCCAATACGTCCCAGTCCCCGCCGCCCGCATCGTCGACACCACCACGGGTGCCGGAACCTGTGACGGTGCGCCGTGTGCCCGTATTGCCGCGGGTGATCCGGTGGCGGTGAAGGTCACTGGTGTGGGTGGTGTGCCGGCTACGGGGGTGACTGCGGTGGTGGTGTCGATCACTCCGCATCGGGCACCACTGGCGATGGCTGGTTGGAGGTGAACCCGGCCGGTGACGCCGCCGCAGGCACGCTCCCGCTCAATGCTGGGCAGACGTCGGCGCAGACGGTGACGGCGAAGGTCGCAGCCAACGGCACCATCGTGCTCGCTTCAGATGTTGGGGTGGATGTGTCGGTTGATGTGGTCGGGTATTTCCGGGTCCCGTCACCGTGGGTGCCGGCCCTGAACTACTGGCCGGTCACCCCCACAGTCACCGCCGAATCAGCATCGGGAACAGGTGTGTGTGACGGCTCACCGTGCGGGACGCTCCCCGCGGGTGAAACCGACATCGCCACCGCCGGACGAGGCGGGATCCCAGCCACAGGCGTGAACGCAGTCACCGTGTCGATCCTGGCCCAGAAACGCGCCTGGTGGCCAGGTCCGAGTCGCACCTGCCTGGGGACGGCAGCAGGTGAGTTGGTGCGGAAAAGGGCGGTGTCGGTGCCGCTGGGTGTTCACCGTGCCCCCAACCTTGACGGGACGATCACTTGGAAACCGCTGGCGCCACCAGCATCAGGGTGGCGGTGACGGGATACGGGAGGATTCCCACCGGAACCGACACCGGTCTCCGGCCTGGATCTTCCGGACCCCCCACCCGCCTGGTGTACTACCACGCCACCGGTGTCTGCGACGGCGACTCCGTGAAACGCTCCATCGAACACACCGGTCGAAGTTCAGGCCACCGGGCAGGGCGGGCTTGTCGGGTGAGATCATGGCGGTCATGGTTTGGTCACCGCTACCGTCCCGACCGGCACGTTGTCTCTCGGCGTTGGGACAACCAGGCCGACGGGTGGCGGGATCGTGGTGTTCGACCGCCTAACACGTCCGCCGCCACCAGTCATCCCGCTCACCGCACCGGACGTTCACGATCAGATCAGTGGACCCAACTGATGTCGCGATCGATGCGATCGGCGTGTTCAAGGCCCGAGGCGGACCTGGCGGTACGGATACGACTCCACCGGCATGGCACCATGCAAACAACTCGACAACACCGCTGGCACCGGTATCGAGTGGCGTAAAGAGAACACACCTGGACCATAGCGCTTGGTCTGCCGTTGCTGTGGCGGAGCATCAAGGCGCAGAGCGCGTATGCTGACCTACGGCCGGGCGGGACGCGATCTATCGGGTCAACACCTCCGGAAAAGTCCACTTCCCACCAAGACCACCAAGGCTCCACCAGACTCACCACCAACGCCAGCGACACACCTGCAACACCACCACTACAACGCCCACGGTGAAATCCAGCCAACACAACTGGTGGCTCGAACAACCCCTAGCCGGATACACGGCCAATACCACGACCCCGAAACCGGCCACATCCACCTACGAGCCCGCCACACGACCCCACCACCGGCCAATCTACATCCGTAGATCCGTTGGTCACAGTCACTGAGGAACCATACGGATACGTGGGCGGCAATCCCGCCAATTGGCAAGATCCATCCGGTAGATTCTGACTCCCGGGAACGAGTTACTGCATAGACATAGCCGACTTGCGTGCCATGGATCTGCTCGCGATTAACATGGTGGAACTATTCAAGGGACTATCTATACCCGTTTGATCGCCCCGGTCTAGTTGCCACAGCAACGGCTACTGCCTTCTGCCTCGTTCCAGTTGTTGACGGGCTGAATGTGCAGTTGTTAGCACAGCCGCTTTCATGGCACGGGCGGGTGAGCGGATCAGGCGGCGTGGCGGCAAACAACGAGTGCGATCGGAACACGGCAGAATCCCCGGACGGATTGTTGTCGTATATCACCGTGGCCTGATCGGCGGCTCATCTTCGACGGGTCGGTGCACTCCGAAGGCCTGCCGCTAACAAACAGTGGAGTACGCAGGCAGGATCATTGGTGCTGGCTATGACGGGGTCAGTACCGTCAGTTGATAGCCAGAACAGAACCGTAAGAGAGGCGACGCGGGATGTTGATCAAAGGTTGTGCCCATTGGCCGTCGATTAGAGTGGCGTGATGCGTGATGGTAAAGAGTCACTTCAACAATCCAGGTCGCGGTGGGTGGCTTGGTTGAATAGTGCACTTAGCCTAGTAATCGCGGTTTGTGGTCCACTTCATAGGAAGGTATCTTGGCGCGTAAGGATTCACGGCGGTAGGGTGCGTTTTTGGTATCGTGGGTTGAGGCATTTCTGCAACGGTGTGCGGAGAAGGCGTAATCACGGATGTCGGGGTATTGATTCGGCGCTACGCATGGGAAGACATCTCATCAGCTTCTGTTGGGCATGGCGTAACAGGTATGGCAAGCGGTGAGAGAACGGTTCGAACTCAATCTTTGGATGGGAGGGTTGTTGTATTTGGAACACTGAATGCGGTGCGATTCGGACCTCGATACTGAAAATGAGGTGCGAATGGCTGTGAAGTCCGTTAATGACTAAATAGCCCTCCGTGCGTCGTGGGGTGGTGAGGGCGAGTTCCAGGTTCTAGTGCGTGCAGTGACCTGACGGTGTGTGTAACCGGGTAGTCATGGCTAGTTGGTGGCCGCTGTGATGCGGTCGTGGTAGTGGATGGACAAGATGTGCAGGATGCGTTTCCAGCCGTTGATCCGGCCGGTCGGGTTCTGTGCGGTTCTGTGCTTCTCGACCCCGGCCTGACGCCGGACAGGCGAAGCTAACGAAATATCGACACCGAACAGCGCCCCAGCCAAAACGACACTGGCCGTGCCGGGAAGCCGACCTCGGCCTTCCTCACCCAGCGGGTGATGCTGAGGGACCATCACCCCACCAACGGCACGTCCATGCGCCGGCGGACCTCCGCGACGTAGCGGCGCACCGTCGACTCACCCACCACGACCCCGTGCTCCCGGTCAGGCGTTGCCACACCCGCCGGGCCGTGTGCCGCTGGTTGCGTGCGCAGTCCGGTCCGCGCCCAGCCAGCCATCGATGACCGTCTTCCACGATCCAATGGCGATGGCTACCGCCGGACGGCGCCTTGCGATCTGGTGGCACTGCCGACGACAGCGCCTGGCGCACATCACGATGCACCCCTGAACCGCCTCGCCAGCTCCCGAATCGACAACCGTTCGCGCCATGCGCCTGCGGATCTGCTCTCGTACAATCTCACCTCGACCTCTTGGGCATCACCTACAGTCGACGGTGCCAGCTTTCACCAGTGGACCCCACAGGTGGGGCCAAATCAGGTGAGCACTACCCGCCTGGTGGAAGCCAGATCAGGTGAGCACACCCAGACATTTCCAGGAGTTCCCGTTCAACCGGGAGTTGGAACTCCCGAAGTGCCGCCCTTGAACTCCGGTTCTGCCGGCAGTGCAACCCCGGGAGACGGAAGGAATCCACCCACGAGTCATCGGGAGGACGACCCTCCGCTTCGCATCGACGTAATGCGGCCGGTCCAACGCCGCCCGCTGGACAAGCGGAAGCCGGGCCCGACGACCCTGATCGGTTCGACAAGGCTGCCGCGCACCCAGCCCGGCGGCTCGATGAGTTGCGGTCTACTGGCTCGATCAGGGTGAGCTCTCGAAGTTCACGGTCGGCTGCGCTGACGATGACCTCGAACCACCGAGGTTTTCCTGGCCAAGGAGCTGGTAGCTCCATGCCAGGGTTCACAGAAGCTCACCGGTGCTTCCCACCATTTCGCCAATCCGGGAGCGCAACTGTTGCGGTTCGTGCCAGCAGAAAGCTGGCTACCGAGCCCGGATCGCCCGGGCTCGACCACCAGGCCGATCCCGATGTCACGGCTTTCGCCCAGGCCGCGAAGGGAGCAGCAGGGCGCCGGTGTCGCGAAGCGAGGAGGTGAGCCGGAGGTCTCGTGCGTGGCGAACACCACGTCCACGACCGGTCGCGGTACGAAGCCCCTGACGGCCGTAAGGTCCCCGGAATTGAACGATCACCAGCGAAGCCACCGACATCCCGGGACGGATCGAGGTACCTGGAACACCACGCCGACTCCGGCCGATGGCCTTGTGAGCATGGGACACCGGTCGCGTGATCGGGGCCTGGAGGCGAGGACTTCGGTCCATTCGAGGTCCACGGCGACGAACTGGCCGGGATGGGGCCCGAGGAGCCTGCTTCTCGGGCGTGCGCCTGCTCAGGCGATGAAACGGGCCAGGCGGCCGCCAGTTGGGGTGATCATCCGAGCCGGCCCACCGTAAATCCGAGTCGTTCGGAGGATCCGGCGTGCCTGCGCTGATGAACTCGCTGCGATCTAGCCCGGTTACAGCGCCAATGACCTGCTTCGGCGGGAACCGGCGACCACCACGATCACGTAGTGCGCCTGATTCGGGTCTGGGTGATGCCTGCACGGCGGGCTTCTGACCGCACTACGAGTGAGATCGAAGGGGGGCGTCGGGCGATCGTGGCCTGAACCGAGACCGCCATGTTCTTATTCTGTTCTTATCGGCGTCGATCCGTCAATCGGTCGTGCGACCCGCCCCGTTCCGTCAGGGTTGGGGTGGAGACACCTGCGCGACGGGAGGGGGGAGGCGGATGAACGCAGGCCAGCTTGGTCGATATCGGTAGAGCTGGGACCATGGTCGTCGCCCGTCGACACCACGGGGCCCACTGGCGGCGGTCGCCCCAACTCACCTGAGAATCCGAACGCCACGAAAGTTGACTAACCAGGTCGGGAATCGTTTCGAGGTCGCGCTTATGGTGCGGCCATGACTGATGCCAACCGGGGTTTCGAGACCCGCCAAGTCCACGCCGGTGCCGCTGTCGACCCCACCACCGGGGCCGTGGTCACGCTGATCTACCAAACCACCGCGCACCAGTTCCGCGACTCAAGCACGCCGCCGACCTGTTCGCCCTGGGTGAGATCGGCAACATTCACACCCGACTGGCGAACCCCACCCAGGCCGTGGTCGAGGCTCGGGTCGTGCGCTGGAAGGGGCCCGGACACCGCAGTGGGTTCACCTGGGGCCTCGGCCCTGGCTTCGGGTCATGCGGCGTCGACCACCATCTTGAACTCCGGCCGGGGCCGGTGACCATCGGTGGCCTCGGCCGCCTTCACGGCGGTAAGTACCTACAACCTGTTCCGCCACGCGTTGGCCAAGATCGGCATCGACTTCACCTTCGTGGAAGACCCCGACAACCTCGAGGAGGAGGGCGGCGGTTTTGCCCAACACCAAGGCGTCCTTCGGGGAGAGCATCGGCAATCCCATGAACAACTTCTTGACATCCGGGGCGTCGCCGACGTGGCCCACGAGGTCGGTGTGCCGTTGATCATCGACAACACGGTGGCCACCTCGCGGGCTGATCTGCCCTTCGAAAGTACGGTGCCGACATCGTGGTCCACTGGCCACCAAGTTCATCGGTGGTCACGCCAACTCGATCGGCGGCGTGCTCGTCGATGCCGGTTCGTTCGACTTCTCGCCAACGACCGTTTCCCCGGCTTCACCGAGCCCGACCCCACCTACAACGGTCTGAGCTACTGCCTGCGTTGGGGCCCGGGTCCCACGTCATCAAGGCCCGGTTCGTGATCCTGTGGGACTACGGAGCTGCGGTCAGCCCGCGTTCAACGCCTTCATGTTCGTACAGGACTGAGACGCTGAGCCTGCGCATGGAGCGCCACAACGCCAAACGCCCGGCCGTGGTCGACTTCTTGACGGACAATTTACGCAGGTCGAGCGGATCCAGTACGCCGGGCTGGCCGGTTCGCCCTGAGACCAGCGGGCCACCGAGTATCACCGGTGGCAACGGTTTCCGGGTCGGTTCCGGCCTTCGTCATCGCTGGGGTCGCGACGCCGGGGCTCGTTTCCTGCGGGGAAGGCCTGACCTCCACCACCTTGTGCACAACCCAAGCGACGTGCGTAGCTTGGACATCCACCCGTCCACCACCCACAGCCAGCTCACCGACGATGGAACAGCGCCTCGCCGGCGTTGACCCCGGCCTGGTGCGACTGTCGGTCGGCACATCGAGACGGTCGCCGACATCATCGCCGACCTCGAGCGGGGTTTTCGCCGCCGCCGCTGGCTGACCGTCGGCACAACTACCGATATGACCTCGGCCGCCCGGACTCGGGTCTCGGCGGCCGAGGTGGCCTCGAGCCCCGGCGGATGGCGGGCCGCCGGAGACGGCAGCAACGAACTGAAAACAACGAGCACAACGCCGCTTCATTTGCGGCAGGTGCCGGAGCATCTGTCCGGTCGGGGTTGACTAGGGGAGGCGGCAACACCTCAGGGGTCCGCCGTTCCGGCCTCTCCCTCCAGGGTCAGGTCGGCGGACCCCGGCGC